>NZ_CP051485.1 GCF_016804005.1 Streptomyces pratensis
CCCGCTCCCTGGTGACCACCCGTGCCACGTTCGGGCACCGCGCCGTGATGGTGGGACGGACCCGCGAGGACTTCCTGCGCCAACTGTCGGCCCTGGGCCGCGGGGAACCCGTCGCGGGGTCGGTCGAGGGCATCGCCGCGACACGGTCCAAGACCGTGTTCGTCTTCCCGGGGCAGGGGTCGCAGTGGGCAGGTATGGCCGCGGTTCTGCTCGACACCTCCGCGGTCTTCGCCGAGCACATCGACCGGTGCGCCTCGGCGCTGCGTCCGCACACCGACTGGTCCCTGCTCGACGTGCTGCGGGAGGACCCCGACGCGCCGTCGCTGGACCGGGTCGACGTGGTGCAGCCGGTGCTGTGGGCCGTGATGGTGTCGCTGGCCGAGGTCTGGCGGTCCAACGGGGTGGAGCCGGATGCCGTGGTGGGGCACTCGCAGGGGGAGCTGGCTGCCGCCTGTGTGTCCGGTGTGCTGTCTCTCGAAGATGCCGCCCGGGTCGTCGCACTGCGCAGCAGGCTGATCGGGCGGGAGCTGGCGGGACAGGGCGGCATGGTGTCGCTTCCGCTTCCCATGGCCCACGTCGTGGACCTGCTGGAGCCGTGGGGAGAGCGGATATGCGTTGCCACGGTGAACGGGCCGAACTCCACGGTCGTGGCGGGCGAGCCCGAGGCATTGGACGAGCTGGTCGCCGCCTGCGAGCGTGACGGGGTGCGGGCGCGCCGTATCCCGGTCGACTACGCCTCGCACACCCCGCAGGTCGAACGGCTCCGCGAGCCGCTGCTGGAACTGGCCGGGCCGATCGTGCCGCGTGAGGGAGATCTCCCGATGTACTCGGCCGTGACCGGGGAACTCCTCGACGGGGAGGAGGCGGATGCCGAGTACTGGTATCGGAACCTGCGCGAGACCGTGCGGTTCGAGCAGGTGACGCGCACCCTGGTGGCGGCCGGCCACGAAGTGTTCGTCGAGGTCAGCCCGCACCCCGTACTGATCAACGGAATCGAGGAGACACTCGGCAACCACGAGGCCGGGATCGTGGCCACCGGCACCCTGCGGCGCGACAAGGGCGGCCGGGACAGGCTGCTTAGCGCCCTGGCGGAGCTGTTCGTAACGGGGGTCGCCGTGAACTGGCCGACCACGTTCGAAGGCGGCCGGCCCGTCGAACTCCCGACGTACGCCTTCCAGCGGCAGCGCTACTGGCTGGACGCGCCCGCACCGTCCGACGGCGCCCCGGCACAGGGCGGCGCAAGCGTGGACGACCTGTTCTGGGCCGCCGTGGAGCGTGAGGACTTCGAAGGCCTCACGTCCACCTTCGCCGCAGCGGACGAGGGTGGCGCGGGAGACATCCAGTCCTCGCTGACCGCCGTACTGCCCGTGCTGTCTGCGTGGCGCAGGCAGCAGGGCGAGCAGGACACCGTGGACTCCTGGCGCTATGGGATCGAGTGGGCACCGGTTCCGGAAGCCGGCTCCGCATCGTTGTCCGGCACCTGGCTGCTGGTCGTCCCCGAAGGATTCGCGGAGGACCGGAGGGTGTCGGCCCTGGCCGCAGGTATCGAGCGCCGCGGTGCGAAGGCCGTCCCGCTCGTCCTGCCCTCCCGCGGGCACGGCGAGGAACCCTCCGAACAGGCGGCGGACCTCGTGGGACACCTCCGGTCTGCGCTCGGCGAGCACCCAGATGTGACGGGGGTTCTGTCGGTGACCGCTTGGGACGAACGCCCGCATCCGGCTTCCCCGGTGGTACCGAGGGGCTACGCCGACAACCTGGCACTGATCCAGGCCCTCGACGTCGCGGGTGCAGACGTCCGGCTGTGGTGTGTGACCAGCGGTGCGGTCACAACAGGAGCTCATGACGCTCCGGTGGTCCCGGCACAGGCGTTGGTGTGGGGGCTGGGACGGGTGGCCGCCCAGGAACACCCGGACCGCTGGGGCGGACTCATCGATGTCCCGGCGAATCCCGAGGAACATGTGGTGACCCGGCTGTGCGGCCTGTTGGCCGGCGAGTCCGGAGAGGACCAGATCGCAGCCCGCACCACCGGCCTGCTCGCCCGAAGGCTGGCACGCACGCCTGCCCCCACCGGTAGCACCGGCGAGTGGACTTCCACCGGAACCGCCCTCATCACCGGGGGCACCGGCGCAATCGGAGGCCATGTCGCACGCTGGCTGGCCGAGAACGGTGCGGAACACCTGATGCTGCTGAGCCGTAGCGGGCCGGAGGCCGAGGGGGCAGAGGAACTGAAGGCCGACCTGGTCGAGGCCGGCGCGCGGGTCACCATTCTCGCCTGCGACGCCGGAGACCGGGACGCCCTTGCGGCCGCGCTGGCCGCCGTACCGGACGAGTTCCCGCTGACCGCGGTCTTCCACACGGCCGCGGTGCTGGACGACGGCCGACTCGACACTCTCACCGTGCCCCGCGCCGACGTGGCACTGCGGGCGAAGGCCGGTGCCGCATGGAACCTGCACGAGTTGACCGAGCACCTGGACCTGTCGGCGTTCGTCCTGTTCTCCTCCACCGCGGGCACCTTCGGCGCAGCCGGGCAGGGGAACTACGCACCGGGCAACGCGTTCCTCGACGCCCTCGCGTGGTATCGCCGGGCGCGCAACAAAGTGGCCACCTCCATTGCTTGGGGAGCTTGGGCCCAGGGCGGGATGGCGGAGAAGGAGGCCGTGGTCGAACTACGCCGCAGGCACGGCGTCCCGGCCATGTCCCCGCAGCTCGCGACGCTGGCGCTCCGCAAGGCGCTGGACGCTGACGACACCGTGGTCGTCCTCGCCGACATCGACTGGGACCGCTTCTACCTCGCCTACACCGCCGCCCGGCCCAGCCCGCTGCTGCACGGCCTGGACGAGATCCGCCACTTCCAGCACACGGCCACCGACAACCGGTCCGCGACAACCGCTGAGGGACCGACCCTGGCCGAGCGGCTCTCGGGTCTCAGTCGACCGGAACAGGACCGGCTGCTGCGCGAAGTGGTCCGTACGCACGCCGCCGTGGTCCTCGGCCACGACGGTCCCGAGGCCGTGTCCGTCAAGCGGCCCTTCTGGGAACTCGGCCTTGACTCCGTCACCGCCGTGCAACTGCGCAACAGGCTCGGTGGCGTCACGGGACGCAAGCTCCCGGCCGGCCTGGTCTTCGACTACCCGACGGTCTCCGGTCTGGTGGATTACCTGCACGGCGAGCTGTGCCAGGACGAGACCCGGAGCAACCCGCTCCTGTCCGAACTGGACCGCTTCGACAACGCATTGGCCGCCCTGCCCGATGACGACCCGACCCGGAACGAAGTCGCCGAGCGGTTGGAGAAGCTGCTGCGCAGGGTGAGTCCGGTTCCGGTCGTCATGCAGGCGTCCGCAAGGGACTGGGACCTGGAAGAGGCTTCCCACGACGAGGTGTTCGCGCTCATCGACGAGGAACTGGGAGAGCCGTAGACCGGCCCCCGCAAAACTCCTCCGACCGCAGGTACGACACGAACGGACCAGGTGAGAACTCATGGCCAGTGAAGACAAGCTCTTCGGTTATCTCAAGCGTGTCACCGCCGAGCTGAAGGAAACGCGTGCCCGCCTTCAGGTCGCGGAGTCGGCAGCCGACGAGCCGGTTGCGATCGTCGGCATGAGCTGCCGGTACCCCGGCGGCGTCTCGTCGCCCGAGGACCTCTGGCAACTGGTATCCGGTGGCGTGGACGCGATTTCCGAAGTGCCGTCCGATCGTGGCTGGGACCTGGCGGGTCTGTTCGACGCGGACGGGGAGGAGCGTCCCGGCACCTCGTACGTACGCAGGGGCGGCTTCCTCTACGACGCCGGGGAGTTCGATGCCGGGTTCTTCGGGATTTCGCCGCGTGAGGCGTTGGCGATGGATCCGCAGCAGCGGTTGCTGCTGGAGACGTCCTGGGAGCTCTTCGAGCGTGCGGGCATCGATCCGTCCTCGGTCCGGGGGAGCCGCACGGGCGTCTTCGTGGGATCCAGCTTCCACGGCTACGGCGGTGACTCGAACGCCGCCCCTGACGAGGTCAAGGGCTATCTGCTCACCGGCCGTGCGGACAGCGTGATCTCCGGGCGTATCTCCTACGCCTTGGGACTCGAAGGCCCGGCGATGACCGTGGATACGGCCTGCTCGTCGTCGCTGGTGGCACTGCACCTGGCGGTGAACTCTCTTCAACGGCACGAGAGCTCCCTTGCCGTCGCCGGTGGCGTGATGGTCATGGCCACCCCCGAGGTGTTCGTCGAGTTCAGCCGCCAGCAGGGCCTGTCCCGCGACGGCCGATGCAGGTCCTTCGCAGGAAGCGCTGACGGGACCGGCCTCTCCGAGGGTGTCGGGCTGTTGTTGGTGGAGCGGTTGTCGGATGCGGTGCGTAACGGGCATCAGGTGCTGGCTGTGGTGCGTGGTTCGGCGGTGAATCAGGATGGTGCGTCGAACGGTCTGACGGCACCGAACGGTCCCGCGCAGCAGCGGGTCATCCGCCAGGCTCTGGCCGATGCCGACCTTTCCCCCGTGCAGATCGACGTCGTCGAGGCGCACGGCACGGGCACGACGCTCGGTGATCCGATCGAGGCCGATGCCCTGTTGGCCACTTATGGTCAGGATCGGCCGGTGGGGTCGCCGTTGTTGTTGGGGTCGTTGAAGTCGAATATCGGGCATGCGCAGGCTGCGGCTGGTGTGGGTGGGGTCATCAAGATGGTGATGGCCATGCGGCATGGTGTGGTGCCGGCGACGTTGCATGTGGATGAGCCGTCTCCGCAGGTGGACTGGGAGTCGGGTGCGGTGGAGTTGGTCACGGAGCGTGCTGTGTGGCCGGAGACGGGTCGGGTGCGGCGGGCGGGTGTGTCGTCGTTCGGGGTGAGTGGGACGAATGCGCATGTGATTTTGGAGCAGGCGCCTGTTGTGCCTGTGCCTGTGCCTGTGTCTGATGTTGCTGATGGTGTGGTTGAGGAAGTTCCTGTTCGTGCTGGTGGTGTGGGTGTGTTGCCGTGGGTGGTGTCTGCGGGTTCGGGTGCGGGGTTGCGGGGTCAGGCGGGTCGGTTGGGTGAGTTCGTGGCGGGTTCGGGTGTGGGTGTGGGGGATGTGGGTTGGTCGTTGGTGTCGTCGCGTGCTGCGTTGGAGCATCGTGCGGTGGTGTTGGCTGGTGGGCGTGAGGGGTTCGTGGGTGGGCTGGATGCGGTCGCGGCGGGGGAGCCGGCGGTGAATGTGGTGTCGGGTGTGGTGTCGGGTGGTGTGGATCGGGTGGTGTTTGTTTTTCCTGGTCAGGGTTCGCAGTGGGTGGGGATGGCGTCGGGGTTGCTGGAGTCGTCTCCGGTGTTCTTGGAGTGGGTGGAGCGGTGTGGGGAGGCGTTGGCGCCTTTCGTGGAGTGGGATTTGTTGGAGGTGTTGCGTGGTGAGGGTTCGTTGGACCGGGTGGATGTGGTGCAGCCGGTGTTGTGGGCGGTGATGGTGTCGCTGGCGCAGGTGTGGCGTTCGGTGGGGGTTGTTCCGTCGGTGGTGGTGGGGCATTCGCAGGGTGAGATCGCGGCGGCGTGTGTGTCGGGTGCGTTGTCGTTGTCGGACGGGGCGCGGTTGGTGGCGTTGCGGAGTGGGGTGATCGGGAAGGGTCTGGCGGGGTTGGGCGGGATGGTGTCGGTGGCGGCGTCGGTGGGCCGGGTCGAGGAGTTGCTGGCGGGTCGTGAGGGTGTGTGGGTCGCGGTGGTGAATGGTCCTGGGTCGACGGTGGTTGCTGGTGGTGTCGAGGAGCTGGCGGGGGTGAGGGCGGATGCGGAGGCGGCGGGTGTGCGGTCGCGGGTGATCGCGGTGGATTACGCGTCGCATACTCCGCATGTGGAGGGGGTCCGGGAGGAGTTGTTCGAGCTCGCGTCGTCGATCACGCCCGGTGCGGGTGAGGTGGCGATGTACTCGACGGTCACGGCCGGCCCGGTAGGGGGTGAGGTTCTGGACGCGGAGTACTGGTATCGCAATCTGCGTGAACCGGTCCGTTTCCAGGAGACCGTCGAGTCCCTGCTGGGCGAGGGCGACGCGGTGTTCGTCGAGATCAGTCCGCATCCGGTACTCATGGGCGCGCTCCAGGAGATCAGCGACGACGTCCTGGCGGTCGGCACGCTGCGCCGGGGCGAGGGCGGGATGGAGCGCTTCCTGGCCTCGGTCGCACAACTCTGGGTGCGTGGTGTCGAGACCGACTGGTCATCCGTGTTCCAGGGCACGGGCGCACAGCGAGTGGACCTGCCGACTTATGCGTTCCAGCGGGAGCGTTTCTGGTTGGAGGGTGTGGGGGGTGCGGGTGATGTGTCGGGTGCGGGGCTGTCGGTGGTGGATCATCCGTTGCTGTCGGCGGGTGTGATGCTGGCGGGTGGTGACGGGTTCGTGTTCACGGGCCGGTTGTCGACTCGGTCGCATCCGTGGCTGGCTGATCATGCGGTGGCGGGGCGGGTTCTTGTGCCGGGTGCGGCGTTGTTGGAGTTGGTGTTGCGGGCGGGTGAGTATGCGGGGTGTGACCGGCTGGAGGAGCTGGTGCTGCATGCGCCGTTGGTGTTGCCGGCGGGTGATGTTCCTGTTGATGTGCAGGTCAGTGTGGGTGATGTGGATGAGCTGGGGCAGCGGGCCGTCCGTGTCCATTCCCGGGCCGGTGGTATCGGTCACGAGGACGCCGACTGGGCGAGCCATGCGTCTGGAGTTCTCTGCCCGGACGCTTTGGACACACAGATGGTGCATGAATCGGGGTCGGGTGGTGTGTGGCCGCCGGAGGGTGCGGTGGGTGTTGCTGTTGAGGGTTTGTATGAGTCGTTCGCGGCGGCTGGGTATGTGTATGGGCCGGTGTTCCAGGGGTTGCGGTCGGTGTGGCGGCGTGGTGAGGAGGTGTTCGCGGAGGTCGAGCTGCCGGTCGAGGCGGGCGGGTTCGCGGTTCATCCGGCGTTGCTGGACGCGGCGTTGCAGGCTCGTCTGGCGGTGCTGGTCGAGGAGGGTGGGGAGCGGGTGATGCCGTTCTCGTTCTCGGGTGCGCGGATTCATGCCACGGGAGCGAGGTCGGTGCGGGTGCGGGTGTCGCCGGCCGGTCCGGACGCGATCTCGGTGCGGTTGACGGACCTGGCGGGGCTGGAGGTCCTCACGATCGACGCTCTCGTCTCGCGTCCACTGGCCGGGACAGCGCTGACAGCTGCGGCTGTCGAGGCGTCTGACTCGTTGTTCGAGGTCAACTGGGTCGGTGCTCCGGCTCCGGCGGGGAGAGCGGCCCGGGGCTGGAGGAGATACCTGTTTTTGTGGATGTGGCGTCGGTGGTGGCGGCGGTTGGTGAGGGTGTCGGGGTGCCGCGGGTGGTGGCGGTGTTCTGTCCGGGGGGTCCGGTCGCTGAGGCCCGGCAGGTGCTGGGGTCGGTGTTGGGCTGGGTGCGGGAGTGGCTGGAGTGCCCGGAGCTGGAGGGGTCACGTCTTGTCGTGGTGACGCGGGGCGGGGCTGCGGTCGGTCCGGGTGCCGGGGTCGATGTGGTGCAGGCGGCGGTGCGGGGCTTGATGCGTTCGGCGTGCTCGGAGTATCCGGACCGGTTCGCCCAGGTCGACGTGGATCATGATCCGGAAGCGGCGCCGGTGCCGGTGCTGGAGCCGGTGTTGGCGGGGGTCGTGGAGTCCGGGGAGCTGGAGGTTGTGGTTCGGGGTGGTGTGGTGTCGGTGCCGCGGTTGGGCCGGATCACGGGCGATGCGCTGACGGTTCCTGAGGGGGGCGGGGCGTGGAGTGTGGATCTGGACACGGCGGGGACGTTGGAGGGTTTGAGTCTGGTGGCGTGCCCGGCGGTCGAGGGACCGTTGGAGGCGGGTCAGGTCCGGGTCGGGGTGCGGGCGACCGGGGTCAATTTCCGTGATGTGCTGGTCGCGTTGGGTGTGGTGCCCGCGGGTGAGGCTTTGTTCGGGTGCGAGGGTGCGGGTGTGGTCCTCGAGGTGGGTCCCGGCGTCGACACGCTGGTGGTCGGGGACCGGGTGATGGGTTTGCTGTCGGGTGCGTATGCGGGGCCTGTCGCGGTCGCGGACCATCGGATGGTCGTGCGGATACCGGGTGGCTGGTCGTTCGCTCAGGCGGCGACGGTGCCCGCGGTGTTCCTGACCGCGTATTACGCGTTGGTGGATCTCGCGGGTGTCCGTGCGGGGCAGTCGCTCCTGGTTCATGCGGCGGCCGGTGGTGTGGGGATGGCGGCGGTGCAGCTCGCGGCGCATCTGGGTGTCGAGGTGTATGCGACGGCGAGTGAGCCGAAGTGGCCGGTCGTGAAGGCGATGGGTGTTCCGGCCGGCCGGATCGCGTCCTCGCGGACGCTGGAGTTCGGTGACCGGTTCGATGGTGTGGATGTCGTACTGAACTGTCTGGCACGGGAGTTCGTGGATACGTCTTTGGGTCTGCTGTCGGCCGGTGGCCGGTTCCTGGAGATGGGCAAGACCGATATCCGTGACGCGGGCGAGGTCGCTGAGCGGTGGCCGGGGGTCGTGTATCGGGCGTTCGATCTGGGTGAGGCCGGTGCTGAGCGGATGGGGCAGATGCTGTCCGATCTGGTGGAACTGTTCGAGCGGGGTGTGCTCTCGCCGTTGCCGGTGACGGCGTGGGACACCCGTCAGGCACCGGAGGCCTTCCGGTATCTGAGCCAGGCCCGGCACACGGGGAAGGTGGTCCTGAACACCCCGCCGGCCGGGATCGACGGCCCGGTCCTGATCACGGGCGGGACCGGGGTCGTCGCGACCGCTGTCGCCCGGCACCTCGTCCTCTCCCATGGTGTCACCGATCTGGTCCTGGCCGGACGGCGTGGCCCGGATGCCCCTCTTGCGGCCGGGCAGGCCCAGGAGCTGCGGGATCTGGGAGCCAGGGTCAGGGTGGTGGCGTGTGATGTCAGTGACCGTGACGCTCTCGCCGAGCTCCTGGCGGACATCGATGGTCTGCGGGGTGTGGTGCATGCGGCGGGTGTTCTGGACGACGCGATGGTCTCCTCGCTGACGCCGGAGCGGCTGGACACGGTTCTGCGGCCCAAGCTGGATGCTGCCTGGCATCTGCATGAGCTGACCCGGGATCGTGATCTGTCGTTGTTCGTGCTGTTCTCTTCGGCGGCGGGTGTGTTCGGTGCCCCGGGCCAGGGAAGTTACGCGGCCGCGAACTCGTTCCTGGACGCGTTGGCGCAGCACCGTCGAAGGGCGGGGCTGCCGGCGCAGTCGCTGGCGTGGGGTCTGTGGGCCGATCGCAGTGAGATGACGGGTGCGTTGCAGGGCACGGATCTGGCCCGGATGGGCCGCAGCGGTGTGAGGGCGTTCTCGGCGGAGCGGGGCCTGGCCCTGTTCGACGCTGCGGTCGCGTCCTCACGTTCGCATGTTCTTCCGGTCCGGCTGGACATGGCCGCTCTGCGGGGACAGGACGTTGTCGCGCCGTTGCTGCGGGGCCTGGTGCGTTCGCGGGTGAAACGTGTGGCCAGCAGTACCGGGCTTGGTGGTGGTGGGCTGGTGGAGCGTCTTGCGGTGTTGTCGGTGGCCGACCGTGGCCGGGCGTTGACGGAGCTGGTGCGGACGCAGGCCGCGATCGTTCTCGGGCACGGTGACGCGGACGCGGTGGACGCGGAGCGGGCGTTCAAGGCTCTGGGATTCGACTCGCTGACCGCGGTCGAGTTACGTAACCGGCTGGGGACGGCGACGGGAGTACGGCTCGCGGTGACCGCGGTCTTCGACCATCCCACCCCGTCCGCGCTCGCCGCGGAGCTCGGCTCGTTGCTGGGTCTGGAGGACCGGGCCGCGCAGCGTGCCGTTGTTGTTGCGCAGGGCGCCCGGTCGTCGGCGGCTGATGATGATCTCATCGCGATTGTCGGGATGAGCTGCCGGTTCCCCGGTGGTGTGCGGTCGCCGGAGGACTTGTGGGAGTTGCTGGCGCAGGAACGGGACGCGATGACGCCGTATCCCACTGACCGTGGGTGGGACATCGGAAGTCTGGGCGCCGCGGACTCCCCGGACGTTGTTTATGAGCAGGTCGGTGGTTTCCTTCATGATGTCGCGGACTTTGATCCGGAGTTCTTCGGGATCTCACCGCGTGAGGCCCTCGCGATGGATCCCCAGCAACGGCTCCTGCTGGAAACCACCTGGGAAGCCCTCGAACGCGCGGGCATCGATCCCACCACCCTCCACGCAACCCCCACCGGCGTCTTCGCGGGGTTGATCTACAACGACTACGCCGCGCGGTTCCCGGGCCTGCTCAGCGGCTTCGAGGGATACCTCGGCAACGGCAGTGCCAACAGTGTGGCTTCGGGCCGGGTGGCGTATGCGCTGGGGCTCGAAGGCCCGGCGATCACCGTGGACACGGCCTGCTCGTCCTCCCTGGTATCCCTGCACCTGGCAGCCCAGGCACTCCGACAGGGCGAATGCACCCTGGCCGTCGCCGGCGGCGTGACCACGATGGCGACGCCCCGGCCGATGGTCGAGTTCAGCCGGGTCGGCGGCCTGGCTCCCGACGGTCGCTGCAAGGCCTTCGGCGTGGGGGCGAACGGGATGGGCTTCGCCGAGGGCGTGGGCATGCTGGTGGTCGAGCGCCTCTCCGACGCCCGCCGCAACGGGCATCCTGTGCTCGCGGTGCTACGTGGCTCGGCGCTCAATCAGGACGGTGCGTCGAACGGCCTGACCGCACCGAGCGGCCCCGCTCAGGAGCGGGTGATCCGTCAGGCGCTGGCCAACGCGGGTGTGGCTCCGTCCGAGGTCGACGTGGTGGAGGCGCACGGCACCGGCACCGCCCTCGGTGACCCCATCGAGGCCCAGGCACTGCTGGCCACCTACGGACAGGACCGCCCCGACGACCGGCCCGTCCTGCTCGGATCGGTGAAGTCGAACATCGGCCACACCCAAGCTGCGGCAGGCGTCGCAGGCGTCATCAAGATGGTGATGGCGATGCAGCACGGAGTCGTGCCACGTACGCTGCACGTCGAGCAGCCCACATCGAACGTCGAGTGGACCTCGGGAGCCGTACGTCTCGCCGCCGACAGAGTGCCGTGGCCGGAGACCGGTCACCCGCGGCGAGCAGCCGTGTCGTCGTTCGGCATCAGCGGCACCAACGCCCACGTGATCGTGGAACAGCCGCAGGAGCAGCCCGCCCCCGACGTAGCTGATACACCCGACGGGCAGTCTGTGCCGTGGGTGCTCTCGGCGAGGAGTACCGAGAGCCTGCAGGCCCAGGCACGCTCCCTGTACGAGAGGGTGGCCGCGGACCCGGCACTTGCGCCTGCCGACATCGC